>NZ_JBWOZO010000002.1:0-6411 GCF_056494125.1 Njordella calcicola
CGGTATAGGTGTAGCGATTGTCATAAGCGCTGGTGGCTATGACTCAGACGGATGCGTTGAGCACTGTTGGCTGACCGTAAGCGGTATAAGCGTAGCACTCTACAACGCCGCCGCTGGAATTGGTCATAGCGTAGATCGAGTACTGTTGGTTGCGATGCTGCGCTAGTGCAACTTCTGAAGGCCAATCACTGTTGCTGATCAGCGATGAGGCTGTGCAAGTAAAGCAGGCTGCTGCGGACTCGTGTTGTGATGACTCGCTATTTGAGACTGACGCGTCAGATGACTTTGCCTGGAAAGAAAAAGAACCATTGAATGAAACAGTGGCGTTCAAATAAGGGGCATTCTGATCGCACAACGTATCCCAATCGCTAAGCGAGATTTCTCGATGCGATAAGTGTTTAACCGGAAGTGATGAGGATTGAGACTGCATGTCTGCCATTATAGAGAATGACAGTTGAGCGGTGGTGCGAGATGGGCGGGATAATTGGCAGAATATTGAGGTGGCAGCCTGAAGGGCCGTAGCAATTATTGCCGGTGTGCCGCAGGCCACCGGACTTTGAGGTTCCTTGAGACCGATAAGCCCGAAGGGCTGGCGCAAATCAATTGTCTTGGCCCTCCGGGCCTGAGGGATCAACTGCGCATGCAAACCGTGACCGGATCGGCCACGGCAGCAATTGTGACAAGCCGTTGGCTTGATGAGGCAGGTGCCTCGAGGTCAATTGGCAAGTGGACGCGTAGGCGGCTCGCCCTCCCCGGTCGCTCGTGGAACTCGCGGCCGACCCTCCCGCAAGCGAGAGGGTGAAGAAGAACGCGTACGCCTGGCGGCTGACGGTTAAACGAAGAAGGCGGAGTCGCTGGGCTACATACTACTCAGCGAACGGAGTCGCTGAGCTACTGGCTACTCAGCGAACGGAGTCGCTGAGCTACTCAGCGGGTGGAGTTGCTGAGGTGCCTTCGACATCTGGTTTAGCCGGATGCGTGGCGTCGTGCACTTTACGCAAGCGATCGATGGTCACGTGCGTGTAGATCTGAGTCGTATTCAAATTCGCATGACCCAGCAACGTCTGTAAACTTCTTAAGTCCGCGCCGTTCTCAAGCATCAACGTTGCCGTCGTGTGACGAATCACATGGCACGCGCCGCTCTTGTGAATCCCCGCCTGATCCAGATAGTCTCGCACCATCTTCGAAGCTTGACCGGGCAATAACGGCTTGCCCGTGTTGCTCAAGAAGATTCGATCTGTTGGCATTGCCGCTGGCCCCAATCGCTTGCGACCATGACCGGCCAGCAACCAAGGACGCACATCGGCCAAATACTTTTCAAGCCACTGCAAGGCTCGCACACCAATCGGTACCACGCGATCCTTACGCCCCTTGCCCAAGCGGATCATCAACAACCGACGACTGCGATCAATGTCATAAACCCCAAGCGACAGTAGCTCCTGGCGACGAATCGCACTAGAGTAAAAGATCTCCAGTAATGCTCGGTCACGGATGCCAAGCTCGTCTTTCACATCGGGCTGATTGATCAACAGTTCGACCTCGGGCTCCGTTAAGTAATTCATGGGCAAGCGAACTTCCGCTTTGGGCAGTTCCAAACTTACCGCTGGATTGAATGGCAAGTGACCCTTCAAACATAACCACTGCAGCCAGTGCGACAGGGTCGATAGATAGGACGCTTGCGTCGAACTGGCCAAGGGAGCCCCGCTGCGCAGATGGCCTACATGATAAAGGCTGCGTTGATAAGCGGCCACGTGCTCGGCAGTAACCTGTCCGATGTGATCGATGGCACGCGCCTGCAGCCAGTTAATGAAACGCCTTAAGCTTGACTTGCGGCGATCAATGGTCGACTCTGACCAGTTCAATACGCGAAGATCAAGATAGTACGCTTGCAGCAAAGATGGATACAACATGGTTGGAACCTAGAAATAAAAAGTCTGAAATGGGAAACCAGTAACCAATGCCTTAAGCCTGGCCATGGCAGATGCACCTATGGCGACAGGCAGGGGCTCTCGCAATCTGGCTTGAAAGCCAGGAGAGAGGCACTAAGATCAGATCCTAGAAGGCTTTAGATGATGGCTGCTGACCCCTGGAAGTTACCTGGAACTTCCCTGGAAGTCGGGTGTCTACGGGCAACTAGAGAAGTTCGTAGACGTACGTGGCCCCTTGTCGGCCGCGATGAGCTCGCACGTATTCTAACGATACCAAGCGGTCTAAATGCGTCGATACTTGGTAATCACTCCACTGGAACCATTCACACAGCATGCGACTCGTGAAACGCACTTCACAGTTGCCAACGCCGTACCTTCTTGCGATCGATTCCACCAGTTCCTGCAACAACGTCAGACAGTTCTGTGCTGCGGCGTCAGCTCGTCCATGCTCAGCTTCAAAATGCGTTCGACCAAACGATTGGCTAAATCAATATCGGTCTGAACCACTTCGATGCGTTCGACGCCAGCTTCGTCACAAATCACGGGACGCTGGTGTTGGTGCAATAAAGCTATCGTGCGAATCAATGTGAGGAACTTCTCATGATCGCGGCGATTGCGAGTTCGGCTGCAAGGGAACTGCATCGTCTCGGCCAGTGGGTTATCGACTTCCATCGGACGAATCACCCGCTGGGCATTGCGGTGCAGGCTGCGAATCTGCTGGGTCTGTTCCAATGAGGCTTTACCTGCTCGCGTTTCGAGTTGTCGTTGGCGCTGTTGGATCGCCAGCGTGTGTTGGCTCGATTCGTCCACGGTGAGGACAAAGCATCGATTCACCAGCTCTTCATCCAACTGCATGCGTGTGGAAGTCAGAAACAATTGCACCGGTCCTTCGACTTCATGCGTTTGCATTTGGAAGTTCCCTTGAGCGTTCTTGCCTACGGTCGCATGCGTCAGCTTACCTTCGCTCTGTAGCAGCTTCAAAGCGTACGCTGCTTCGGAGATGCCTTGATCTTCGCTAATAGCCAGTATCTTGTGAGCAATCGAGCCGGCTGGTAGGTAGTACAGCGATTGACTGGTAAGGTTACTTATTCGCAACTGATGTTCGGGTGGCATCAGATGAAGGATCGTGTCCATTAAGGTGGTCTTACCGGCTGCGCTGTCGGACCTCACGAGTCGCCAGTGGCTTGTCTAGCAAACGACTGGTTGCCGCCAGGTACGCAGCGAGTTTATTGAAGGGCTCGCCCACCATGCCACACTGATCCAGATCGCTAATGATGCGGCTGATCAACTGGGGATCGCTCAGCAAGCCCAGTGCCTGCTGCTGCTCTTGCGGCGATAGCTCGACGGGTTTAGTAATCCCCTTGGCCGCTTCGATCTGGCGATTTCCTTCTCTTCAATATGGAGTAAGACTTGGCCGAGATCACGCTTGATGGTGTCCTCCTCGCAGTACAACTCCACAGCGGTTGCGCGTTGGAAGCTATTGGCGATCGAGCTTTCATCCGATCGACCGTGTCGACGTGAATCAAGTCCGCTCGCGCTGCGGTGACGTTGACCTTCAAAGATAAGCTGGATATGTTGCGATCCAGCCCTCGGATGCGATAGCTGCGGTCACCGCGTGTGATCAACACCGATTCAGATTCCACGGTGAAGCTGACGCCGCCCGGCGGAACTTCATGCGTGTTCTTGCTCGTGCTCGTGCTCGTGCTCGTACTCGTGCTCGTACTCGTACTCGTACTCGTACTCGTACTCGACCCATCGCCCGTCACTTCTTGTACAGCCACTGCATCTTGCAGCACTTCCTCTTCCTGAAGTCTGTTTCCTGAAGCCTGATCCCTGTTCAATCCCT
This sequence comes from Njordella calcicola, assembly GCF_056494125.1. NCBI lineage: Bacteria > Pseudomonadati > Planctomycetota > Planctomycetia > Pirellulales > Pirellulaceae > Njordella > Njordella calcicola. The sequence continues at coordinate 3,775 of NZ_JBWOZO010000002.1, forward strand.
TCTCTCAAGCTTGCTGCATCCCGTACCAATCACAAGCCGCTGGGGGTTCTTGCTTTTGGCATCCAGCCGCCAGCCTTCGATGCCCGAGATCACGCCAGCTTCATCCCACAGCGGGATCGTCACGTAACCACGCATCGTCTCTCGGCCATTGTCCTTGTAGATCCCCAACTGCGTTAGTCGATTGCGAATCTCTTGGCCCAGCTTCACGCGATTGCTTGGAACTTCACTGCCCAGCGAGCGATCGGAGAAGCCGACTTGGTACTGAGCCGCTTGAGCGATCGAAAGCCCAAACTGTTCCTGCAAGAAAGTTATCAGGCCGTGATCCAGCATCCCTTGCAGACTATCGGCATAGGCTTCGACGGTCGCTTGCCATGGGGCTGTCAAAGACCTCTAAGCGTGGAAAGCTATCTTGATAAGTTCGTGATCGTTGAAGCATGAGAGCGGGACCATCAAGAGTGTTTGTGTGGGCGATAGATGGAATCAAACAGAAGTTCTTCAAAGCAGGCCCCTTCAGCAGAACGGGCCAGCAAGGCCTTGTGCAAGGGCTGATGATGAAGAATCAAAAGAATTCTTTGGAGGCCATCGATCAGCGTCGGCATCATAGTGCAGGTCATGCTCTACAATGCAGCTACATGCGTCGCAGTTATGACGGTACTTTTACTGAATCAGTCAACAAACGTGAGCACCAAGACGATCTCCTGCTCGCTGAATCATCGTTTACCAGGGGAACCAAGCGAGAATGTACTTGCAGCTCTGCGTCACTATGGCAAAGCGTACTTGTACGATGATTCTATTCCACGATATGCGAGACATGCGCTGGACAAGATCCTCGAATGCCGCTCCGGTGCGTATGGCTCCAGTTGGTTCCGCTGCGGCCAGTGTGATTCCAAACGCATTCTGTATTCGCCATGCTCCAATCGTCATTGCCCCAACTGCGGCTGGCTCAAGCGTAAGAAATGGCTCGATACGATCCAGTCCTGGGAGCTAGATACGAAGTACTATCACGTCGTCTTTACCGCGCCGCATGAACTGACCGAGCTATTCGGAGACAATGCGGCTGAGAGCTATAAGCTGTTCTTCCAGTGTGCGCAAAAGACGCTGCTAGAAACCTGCCAAGAAGCTTTCGGTTGCCGTCCTGGGATCTTGATGACCCTGCACACGTGGGGGCAACGGATGCTGCCGCATGTTCACATCCACGTCATGATGACTGCCGGTGGCATTGACCAGGAAAGTCGACAGTGGACAGAGATCCCTTCCGATGCGCCGGCGATCCAGCCCAAGCGTCTGGCGCAGGTCTTTCGAAAGAAGTTCATCCGAGGGCTCAAGAGTCTCTTTCGACGTGGCAAGTTATTACTAAAATCCACTGCTGAGCAATTAGAAGTTCCAGACGCTCAGTCGTTGGCAGAATGGTTAACACCGATCGCGGCCAGAGCTGGGTCGCAGATGCTCAGCTCACTCCAGATGTACTTGCCACCAAGCGACAATGCGCGGTCTACTTGTCGGAGTACGTGCAAGGCACGGCGATCAGTGACCAGCGGATCGTCAGCGATGACGGACAAAGTTTACGATCAGCTTGTGGAATTATCGTAAGGAGCAGTACGAGAAAGAATCGATGCCCGGCGGCGAGTTCGTGCGACGCTATCTATGGCATATCGTTCCCAGAAGCGTTTATCGCATCCGTTATGCAGGCTTATCCAAGCTCAAAACCGCAAAGCAAACATTCAGCAGACACGTGCCGCGCTGAACGCATTTAACCATCCGCGTTCAGATGATGATACGGACGATGATGACGATGTAATATAGTTCGACATAAGTCATTACTGCAATCGAGCATTAAGGATGCAAGCAAGCTGATCGAAGAGAACCAATCGCCAAGTACCAAAGCGAAGTCGATGACCATGCGCCGCGATGCCAACAATGCGGAGCGGAGGGCATGAGCTTCCCAAGAGTATCGCAGTCCCTGGCATACGCGTGGTGATATGGGAACAGTGTATTATTTGATCGCACTTCGCTGTTATCTGGACATCGCTGGACGATCGCGTGCAGAGGTCTGCACCAAGGCGCGCAAAACATAGAGTTCAAGCAACTGAGTTTCGAAGATGCTCGGCTGCTTCGATCCGAAGCCAATATTTATTCAGCGTTCGATGTGAAGTTATTAACAGATGATGTTCGCGTCATTACTGTTGCAGCCGCATGAGCTGCATCGATCAATCAGATACTCAACTACCATTACCGGAGATTTAAGTTGAAAGAGTTGTTTAACTCTCCCGGCCAGGAGAGTGGCGGGTCTTGCGAGCCGAGAGGGGGCGTTCGAATCATAGCCCGCTTCGCTAACAAGAATCGTATTATGAGTAACGAGAGCAACTTGCCTTTAATGGCTGAGCAATTCGAAGATCCGTATCAGTCAGAGAAATCCGCATTTAATGGACAATCATCAACACAAATTCTGGCCATTAAGCTGCGTTCTGGCTCCGTCTTCAGCACTCAAACAGCTACTGCAAATTAGATTAGTAGCAGGTAATTCTGTAGAGAAAAACATTGGCTTTGTCTCTCAAACTTCCAACTTCACCATTCAAACTTCTGGTCCATCCACAGCTCGCAGCCGCTTTTACTCACTCGTTACTATCTCTTACTTGG
>NZ_JBWOZO010000003.1:0-2096 GCF_056494125.1 Njordella calcicola
TCAAGAACTCCGATTGTCGCTTCGGAGCGTAAGGCTCCAGTTGGTTCCGCTGCAGCCAGTGCGATCATAAACGAATTTGTTATAGGCCATCGACACTCATTCTCCGCATTCTCTCACCATCTTTCAATGTCACTCACTGTCGTCTTTAATTTGGTCGATACTTATTTTTATTTTTCCATTGGAGGATTTACACAGTTGCAAAATCCTTTGGTTGGAGATTGCTAACAATTCGCAAAATTTCCTTGTATCTGGAATTCCACACGTTCGATCCTCTTCGTTGATAAATCGATTGTTGAATACGAAGCCTCACCAAGTAACGCAATACTTGCATCACCTAGGAATTCGACTGACTGACTGTCTAATGTGCTAAGGTCTGAGAATTGATGGGTCATCGCTCCTGAGTCGAGGTCCCAAATCATTAATCTTAACGTCGCTCGTGCAGAGGATGCATCGGCTCGCTTAAGTCATCCGAAATAACAACTGCAACGAATCGGTTACTCGACGAAACAGCCATCCGTCCTGGGCCTTGTTTTTTGTGTAATTGCTTCGTGTATTCAAGCACATTGCGTTCTAATCGATTGTGTCCAGAAGCGCTTAGACGCCAGACGCAAGGGTATCCATCGGCTGATATTAGACCAACCAAATTCCTTCTTTCGTCCACGAATGTGCTTGCATGCAAAAACCAGTCGCCAGCTTGATTTTCGACGTTTAGTTCAAACTCGTTAAACTGTCGTGGATCAGAATTGAGGTCCTTAAACTGGTAGAGAAGCAATTTATGGTCATTTGGAGGCCTACCATAGTCAAAAAACACAAACGCATTAATTGTGGTAAATACTCCCGTCAACAGACTCGATTCAGGTGATAATTGCAGCTTGTGAGACCTATCTTGTTTGTCTATTAGGTAAAGCTCCGGAGATTCTCGATACCGTAACTTGAAACACAGCCACGCGTTGTCTGATGGCATATACACGACGTCATCGAAATATGCAGGAAAGGTTTTAGTATTTAGAATCTGCAAGCGGTTAGGGTCATCCGTCATACGCAGTTTCGTATATATGGTCCCATCCGCGGTGGGATTGCTTTCAACAGTTGAAAAACTATTCACCGTCAGAACGTGGGGTCTCGCGTTAAAACTCTTTTCTTCAAAGTTTTTGAGCAATATCGTGCTAGCATAATCGCTGTCGGAAGACCGGCATCCGATTGCCATAGCTAATAATAGCATCCATCGCGTAATCGACATTTATTTCACTCATTTTCTAATCGGATTGTCAGTTGAGTCTTTAAAGAATCGGAAGGGTTTTCCAGAACACCCGTCTACGAATGGCTTCTGATACCATTCTACTTTTATCTGCAGTACAGAAATACCTTTCGCCACCATCCTCTAATGCGAGCGGATCTCGTGGATGAATCGGTGACGGTCGCCGCTCTCCTTTCTGGCCATACACATCACAACCCGTTGATGAGGCAATCTTCTTTCGAACCTCAGTCTGCTCCCAAGGATATCCACCTCCACAAGTGTAGAAAAAAATCGAACAACCAGAGCAAGTATTTCCTTCCAATGCAGTGCGAATGCCAGTCTCAAGAGCTTTGTCTTGAGTTGGTAAGACCTGAATAGGTTCAGAACCAGGTTTCTTATTTTCACGCCACCCTTCTGCCCCTGATGACCGACAAACAGTATCTCGCAACATCCACGAGACGAAATGATCGACGGAATCGTGGAGGGATCTTCACGACACCGCTATATCCGTCATTATGCGGTATTGAATCAACTCCCATAGACCAATAACCATTTTCATTATAGGGAGGGAAGTAAAACACGCATCGTTTGTTCTTTTCTTATGATCGAAAGTTAGCGGACCATCCAGTGGATTGTGGCTAGGCAATCCCCAGGAGTTGTCTGGAACTGGCCGTGGCGGCGTGTAAACCGTTTCCAAGCCACTTGGATCAAGTTTGTTTAGAACTCTTAAAACAAGAAAACCGTACAGATTATCCCCTCTCTGTTCCCATTCGGCTCCTTCCTACAAACCTTCCACTATGCCCACTTATCCATCTTGCCCTGAAGTAATGCAATCCGACGGGATGATCCCACTCGCGGG
>NZ_JBWOZO010000004.1:0-1919 GCF_056494125.1 Njordella calcicola
ACACTTGCTGAAGCGAAAATGCCATTTTTCCGTTTTGCACATGACGTAACAGCAAAAAGTTCTGTTCGCTTAATCGAAGTGCTTCGTTCACTTGGCCTGGGTTTTCACGTCGGCTCAGCGCCCGACTTCCTGTATCAATATTTAAAAGGCTATAGCTATTTGAGTCAAACCAGACAATTGATTGCGCTGTAGAGAATTCAATAGCGATCATCGACGGGCATTTCATATCCGTATGGTGATATAGTCGCTCACCATTGATGGCATTCCAGACAGTTAAATCAAATAAATAATTGCCATCATCAAAAATCGATCGAACAACGGCGACTTTCGAATAATCTGGTGATACAGCTATTTGCAGATTCGCTACTTGCCCCACACCTCCATAGTTTGGGTTTTCCTCAAACGCAAAGCTCGGACTTATGTCAACAAGACTGTTTTCTTTCAATTGCCATAAACTTGGAAAGCCATCTTTCGTGACGATAGCGACAATATTCTTATCCGATAGCCAATTAAATGCCACTCCTGTCGAACGGTCGCCCTGCGGGAGATCGATCATTATCTCATGCTCAATTGTCCCTTCGGTTTCAGGACTAAACTCTACAACAACGAATTGCTCCCAAGCAAATCGGTCTACGGTTGGTCTCAGGAGGATTCCAACGTTCGCATCTGGTTCCAACCTTACAACTCGATCGTGGTCAAGAAGTTTATGTGTCATTTGAGTCTCTACTTCTTCATGATCCATCAAGATTTTGCCGTTTCTTGATGTGCTATCGACAACATGTAACATACAGGCTGGCGATCTCACGCCGATGACGATTTGCCTACACTCCCCTGCGAAATGCCGAACACTAATTTTTCTTAGCTTCTCGCCGTCTACAGAGAAGTTATGCAACTGGCTATACTTTCCATTCGAGGTTACAAAGCTGAAGCTGTCTAGTCCGTTTAAATATGGACGCGATTCAATTGTTTGAGTCGAATCGCATCCAAAGCAAAAGAAAAGAGCGGCAATCAAAATAGAGAATTGTTTGCGTTGCATCAGATACCCTTATTTAAATAATTATCTGGACAACTTTTTTGGTGGGGAATACTTTCGCATTGGAAATGGCCGGCCTACACAACCAATTCCACGGTCCACTCCCCACGACTTGCTGTCATCTGTGCAGTAGTAGCCGTCCTTCTTATCGCTCGGGTCAACTGATCGTGCCTCGCCGGTAGTTCCAAATATGTCACACCCTGTTATTTCGGCCATTCTGTCCCTCGCTGCCTTTTGTTTCTCCTGGTCACCGCCACCGCAGGTATAAAAGAAGAGCGAACAACCGCTGCAACCGTTATCTCGGAGTTTGGTTGCAATTTCTTGCTCTAGTTGTTCGTCCCTCGATGGGAGGATAGGTGTCTTTTGTTGACCATCGCGCGGTACGTTTGTTACACCACCAACGTAGTCTGGTGCGCCTTGATGGCCGCAAAATAGTATTTCGCAACAACCTTTCTCTTCGATTGTTCTTAGGATGTCATGTTTTGCGGGGTTTTGGATCGTCGGTCCGCCATTTGTATCAATAGTCGGTGGTACTCGATCAAATGGGGGGTAGACAAAAACACAGCGTTTATTTGGTTCCTTATGCTTGTAAACATTTTCGTCACTTGGATCGCTAAAGAGATAATTCCTTTTTTTATGCCGATTACGATAGCAATACTTGGGCTCAGGTTTGGGCGGCACATATACTGATTGAAGCCCAAGTGGATCGACACAAATGAGTACTAATGAATCAAGGTACTCATACATATCAATGCCCCCGCTAGCCCAATCGGATCTCTGCTCACAAATCTTCCACAATCCTGACTCACCCATCTGGCTCTAAAGTAATGCAATCCAACGGTATGGTCCCACTCTCGCGAAGTATAGGTGTAGCGATTGTCATAAG